>NZ_JBYNRX010000081.1:0-16197 GCF_057785375.1 Roseiflexus sp. | reverse complement strand
GGTGCTCAACACCAATCCAGCCGTAATGCGAGGAATATCGATCATGGCGTTTTATGTCGGAAACGGAACGCCACGCATCATACCACAGGTGCAAGGCAAAAGGTGAGGGGCGTGAGGCGTGAGGCGTGAGGCGTGAGGCGCAAGGCGCGAGGTGTGAGGTTCAGGTGGAAGGAAATGTATGGGTACGGCATGGCCGCGTCTGCAGGCAGGTCACGGGGTGCCAGGGTAGGAGCGCGGTGTGATCGCGCCTGGCGTGTAAGGGGAAAGGCGACGCAAGGAGCCAGGCAAGAGGCGCGAGGAAAAGGTAGAGGGTTGAAGGCGAGAGAGTTGAGGGTATGGACCTGCCCGACCTTTGAGGTTTCAGTCGCTGCCTCTGTCCCACAGATGAACGGCGCCTGCGGAACGGTTCTCGTTTACTCCAGACATGTGACTTAACCTCAAAAGTCCTGGCAGAAAGAACTAACCCCTGACTCCCGACCCCTCAATCCGCCGGGCAAGCGCCGTCAACGCATGATCGAGGTCCGGACCGATCATACCCGCAACCTGATCCGGCGGCACCATGGCTGCCAGCGGACCCAGCATCGGCGTGAGGTCAATCGTCAGTTCAACGCTCAGATTGGTTGCCTTTCCGTCCGGCGCAAATGACCAGCGCGACTCAACGCTCACCGGATGGCGCGACGTAAAGACAACCTCCTGGTCCTGTCGCCAGTGCACATCTCCTTCTGAGCGGATGGTGGCAAATGGTCCCATTGCCATGTGTGTGGCAACACGCGCGCTCGCCGCGCCGCGATGCAGCACTTCGACCTTCTTCACACGCGGCAGCAGCCCCGCCAGCGTCTGCGGATCAGAAAGCGTCGCAAAGACCCGATCAGCACTCGCCGCAATGCGTCGATTGCGCTCGACTGTCACCACCAGACCATTGTTTGCTTTTGTTTTGCCCCACGTCAGATCACCGGGTCGGACTGTGTTCATGTGCGCCTCCTGTGCGGCGAAGCGCCGCAACCGTCATCGATACGACGAGCGTTGCAGGCATTGAGGTTGCGGAGATTGTGTACCGTGCGACTGCTCTTGTATTGTACTACGATTTTGTGCAATCAATGGATGTAAGGTGTGCACTTGCAGGATGAGCATTACTCACAGCGGGTCAAGGGCGAAGATGCTCATCCCACTGCACCGCAACGAAACGAGGTATGCTATAATATCGGGAGCAAATGGCCTGTATCGCCTATTATCAGGCAACGGAGAGAACCATCATGGCAGAAAAGAAGTCGAAAACCGACGTGACCGCGCGCGACAAGAGCGGCAGGGCAACCAATCATAACTGTGCCAACTGCGGTGAGCGCATCATGAACGACCGTGAAATGGTGGTCGTTATGGACGGTCGGCGCCGCAACAAGACGTACCATCACCGCGCGTGCTTCCAGAAAGCGGTTGCATAAGCGCGGTGCAGGGTTTCCGGCGAGCTTCATCGGCTCATCCGTTGCGTGCGGGTGAGCCGATCTGTTATCTGAAGGCGTCGCATGGTTGAAGATCGCACGTTGATCGAGTTCCCGGCGCAAGGCGCGACAACGGTTGCGCTGTGTGAGCCATTTGGCGTGCTATGTTGCCGGGCGTCCGGTCCGGGCGGGCATCCGTTGCGCGTGTTGATTGACACCGGCACCGATCCCTCAGCCATGGACGCGCGGCTCGCGCGTCGCCTGGCGTTGCCAACCGGCGGCAGCGGCGTCGGGCAGGGCGCTGCCAGTGATGCAGTGGCGTTCACCGAAGCAGTGTTTCCCTGGCTACGCTTGGGGAATGCCCACGCTCCCGGAAATCAGGCATTGACCATCCGCGATCTCTATGCGCCAGCGCTTGATCTGAGCAGGTTGCCCTTCGTTGTGGACGTTGTCATCGGGTATAGTGTTCTGCGCCATCTGACGCTGCGGATCGACTTCCGAACACGGTCGCTGACGCTGGCGCATCCTGATCTCGGATTTCCGTCTATCGGCGCCTCTGGCGTCGTGATGCCGCTCTCGTTCTTCGAGCATTTCCCGGCAATCGGCGATCTGGCTATTGATAGCGTCGTTATTCCGCAGGCAACCATCGATACCGGCTCGAACGCCGCCATTACTGTCGGACCCGACCTGGCAGCGCAGTTGGGGATCCGTCCAGGCGGCGCCGATGTGCGTATCGTTCGTGGGGAGGGGTTCGGCGGCGGCGGAGAGGTGATACGTCGCCGGTTCGAGCAGGTGCGTCTGGGACCCTTCACGCTCGCAAATGTCGATATTGACGCCCCTCTGACCTGGGCAGGCGATCTGGGGCGCGCATCACGCGCCAATATTGGTACGCCCCTGCTTGCGCGTTTTGCGACCGTTGTGATTGATTATGGGCGAGGGCAGGCGGGGTTCGAGCCTTTTGCCTGACGAAGCATTCTCATCGTCGCTAAACAAGCGTCTGAAAGAGTCAATTGGGTGAGCGAAGGCGCCGCCTTTGCTCACCCAACAGCTCTCCACGAGGTGAGTTTTCCGACACGCTCCGAGCAATGAGCCTGCGATGGCTCCGCAGACTACGCACTCTTCGGGCATTCCTCATCAGCATACGGACCGTGATCGGGGCAGTCGCCACCTGGCGCGTCATCGGGCAGATCGTCGTAGTCCATGGCGCTGACTCCTCCAGTAATCATTCATTACTGGAAGAACCATATGCCCTAGAAGTCTGTACTACTAAGATGAGGACATGACGGATAGATTAATTCCTTGTGCCTTTGCGCCTTTGTGATCTTATTCGATGAGGTATTGTCCCTAGCCGGAAGGTGCGCCGCTTCTCCGGAACATCCGCCGCATCATCGCCCGTTCTTCGGGACCAAACGCGCTGAGCGCCCAGAGCGCCGCCAGATAGACCGGCGCTGCGACGGCGATTGCCAGCCACGGCGAGAGCGCAAGCACAGGCCACATAGCGGCGCCCATCACAAGTGAAGCAACCGCCGGACGCCACATGAGATGCACAAGTGGCGGCATTGCCCCTTCGCGTCGCAGAGTGCGCAGGAATGGCAACAACAGCGCCAGTTCCGTGGCAACCGTCACCACTGCCGCTGCCAGATACCCATACGCCGGAATGAGCAACAGGTTCATGCCCAGGTTGAATGCCGCGCCAATGACGAATGCAACCGTGATGGCGCGCTGCCGTCGTAGTGCAATGAGCACGTACTGTGTCACCCCATTCGCATAGGAAACCGGAAGGTACCAGATCAGGATTGCCAGCGCTACTGCCGCGCCGGGCAGGAACGCCCGTCCGCCAAGCACCGCAATGATGGTTGGCGCCAGTAGCGTTCCGCCGACCGCGACGGGCCAGGCAAGGAATTGCAGCAGTCCAAGCGCCCGGTGATACATTCGCTCCAGTGCAGCGCGATCCGTCACCGCGTAACGCGCCAGCAGCGGAAACAGCGCCGCCACAAAATAGGGCGGCACGATTTGGGTCATGTTGATGACTTTGTACGCCGCATCGTAGAGCCCGAGCGCGGCGGCGCCCGCCTGCGCCCGCAGCAGCACCACGTCGAAACGGAAAAAGACCGCCAGCAGCAGGCTGTTCAGCAGCAGCGGGAACCCTTCGCGCAGCAGGTCACGTCCGGTGGGCCAGTCCCACACCAGCGGTGCGCGGAACAGCATCCGCCGCTGAAGGATGTAGAACACCGCAGCATTCAAGACTGTCGCCGCCAGCGCCACGGCTGCCAGCGCGACCACCCGTGAGGGTGCATCCGGTGCGATCAGCAGCGCCCCAACCCCGGCGAGGGTCTTTGCCACATTCGTCAGCAGCACCACCAGCGCCGTTACCTCCATGCGCTGATATGCCTGGAACGACGCCGAGCAGGCGGCGGCAAGCGCCGCCGGGTACAGATGGATCATCAGCAACGCTAACGCAGTGATCTCGGCGCTGCTAAGCGGGCGTTCGATCAGCGAATAGCCAATGACGAGCAGCGCGGCAATGGGAAGCAGCAGGGTGGCGATGCCAAGCCGAAGCAGCAGGGTGATGCTGAAGAGACGCGGCGCACGTGAGAGATCGGGTGCGGCTTCGCGCACTGCCAGGTCGTTCAAGCCCCAGTTCGTGATCGTGAGAAAATAGAGACCAGCGATCAGTGCAACGAACGCATACGCGCCATTGCCTTCCGGTCCCAGGAAGCGCAGCGCAATGACCGCAAATCCGAAGTCGATCACCTTGTTGACCAGGTTTGCGGCGATGGGCAGTGCGCTGTTTTTGGCAATTGTGCGCGCGGTGTCCGACTGATCTTCGCGGTAGAAGCGCCGCCATGCCCAGGCTGCGCCGAGCAGCAGCGGTATGAGCGCAGCGACTGCGAGCAGAAAGATTTGCGCTTTTGTATTCAACACGCGGTCTATGATACCATAGCCGCAGGTCGGGAATTGACCCCGTAATACTCATGCGCCGAGTGCAGATCAACGCCGCAGCACCGCGACCGCCAGGTACGTCGCGCCGGTTGACGCATCCTCGGTGTGGGCGAGCGCCAGGAGTTGGTCGCCGTTGCGCCATCCGGCGTAACTGATCGTGTCGCCTTCGACGAGCAACCGGTTGTCGGCGCGCCACCCGTTGCTTTCGAGTCGCCCGGCGTAGAACTGTTTGACCTGCTCCCAGGCGACGCTTCCCGAAACTCGGAAGAGGCGGATGGCGGACGCCTGCTGCTCGCCGACGATCTCGGATGTTAATCCGCTCACCATCGCATCCGCCAGCGACGACTCGCCACGTGATGCGGCGGTTGCATTGGGGTAGACCGGCGGCTCCGCCAGGGGCGCGCTGCCGCAGGCGGCGACCAGAAGCGCAAGAAGCACAATCATCAGGGAACGTGGCATCATATGTGACCTCGCGGATCGTGACAACGGTACCGGTATCAGAATACGCAGACCTGCGATCTGAGGATGCGTCGTGTTATGAACATTAAGGAATTAATTAAATCAATTAGAGCCTGCGAGGGCAGGCTTCGCAACCGTAGCCTGCGGCTTCAGTCGCCGAGCGGACGCGACACATTGACGCAAAGGTGCAGTGGTTACGCAAAAATATCCGCCACGCGCCAGCTAAACCCGGGCAGCACATCAGGCGTCTCAAGGAGATCATCGCCGGAAAGCGCCTGGATCGCACCTGTCGGCGCTCGATGCGCCAGCACTTCGCGGGTGCGTGGATGCACTTCCCAGACCAGACGGGCGCCGGCGGGGAGAAAATCACGCACCTTTTCGCGCACATCTTCGGCGGTCTCAGATGGGGAAACGATCTTGACCGCCAGGTCTGGCGCCTGCTCCCAGAACCCTTCGGGAACACCTGTCGCCGGAATATGCGCTGCTGCGACGAAGGCGATATCAGGAGCGCGCACGGTATCGGGGTTGCGTGCCAGCACAAACCCCGACTCAACACAGACGACCCCATGACCGCCTGCTTCTGCCCATTGCTGCAATCGTGCGCCGATACGGAGCGCCAGCATCCCGTGTCGTCCACCCGGCGGCATTGTTTCGACAACCTCTCCACGCACCAGGGCGCGCCGCACCGGTCCTTCCGGCAGCAACCGGAACGACTCGGCAGTCATCAGTTGAGCGGGTGCAATGCTCATACGACGTTGGAGCGATAGACTGACTCCTAATATTGCGATACCGTATTGTACCATTGTTTCCCCGCCAGGATCGTGCTATACTGCGCAAGGATCAGGGCTGAAGGACGCCCGATGCTGTTGACACGACTATGAACGAATCCTCGACTCCCCGGCAGCGCGCAGAGCGCCTGATCGACGAGGGAATTGCGGCAATTCGCGCCGGCGATCAGGCTCGCGCCCGCCAGTTGCTCACTCAGGCGTTGCAACTCGACCCCCAGAATGAACGCGGCTGGTTGTGGCTCTCCGGTGCGCTCACCGATGTGGCGCAGCGCCGCTTCTGCCTCGAACGGGTTCTGGCGATCAATCCGCGGAACGAGGTCGCGCAACGCGGTCTGGCAAGCCTTAAAACCGCCGCTCCGTCGCCATCGCCCGCTGCACCAGCGCAGAAACCTGCGGCGCCTGCACAACCAGCGCCGCGCCCGCAGCCGGTGTTCGACCCGCTTGCACCCGATGCGCTGGCGCCGAAACCGGCAATGCCATCACAGCCAGCGCAGCGGCAGCAACCGGTGTTCGACCCGCTCGCGCCCGACGCTGCCACGTCCCGGCGCGGAACAACCGCCGCCACGCCGCCGTCCCCGCCGACGCCCCAAACCGTCGCTCCTGTGGCTGCCGCGCTGGCAACTGGCGCGCAGCAGCAGAAAGCGCCGGAGTCGCCCCGGCAGCCTCCGCCTCCGGCAATGCCTTCCGAACCGGCGCCGGTTGACACACTGGCATCACTGCGCCCCGGCGCTACGGCGAAGCGCAGCGGTCTGCTGCGCCGTCCGGGAACTGCCGGCAAAGCCGCTGCTGACGCCCCGCCAGCCAGCATGCCTGCTGAGCAACCCAAAAAGCGCTCACGCGCCGTCATCTTCGCACTCCTTGGCATTGTCGTCGTTGTTGCGCTGCTGGTCGCAGGGCTGGTGTATCTGTATCCCGACATTCTGGCGCCGCGACCCGCCGAAGAAGCGACCGCTCCGACGACTGAACCTGAGACGCCGACGCCGGTTCCTACGCCGACGAGTATTCCAACCGCTACTCCTGCCCCGACGCCGACGCCGGTTGATGTTCAGGCGCTGGTGCGGGAGGCGGAAGAACTCGCTGCTGGCGGCAGCCTGGGGCAGGCGGCAGAACGCTACACCGAAGCGATCGGTGCCGATCCGTCATCATTCGAGGCATACTTCGGGCGCGCTCAGGTCAACTTTAGTCTGTCGCTCTTTCAGAATGCAGTGGATGATTTCACGAAGGCACTGGCGCTTGATCCGGAGAACGTCGAGTCGTACCATCAGCGCGCGCGCGCCTTCTATCGTCTGAACCGGTACGATGAAGCCATTCGGGACTTCACCGAGGCGCTTGCGCGCGATCCCAACAACGATGTGCTCCTGATGCGCCGCGGCGTCGCTTATCGCGACAACGGTCAGTATGATGAGGCGCTGGCGGACTTCGATCAGTCGCTCCAGCTGAACCCGGAGGTCAGTTTCACCTATTACCACCGCGCGTTGTTGTTCCAGGCGATTGGCAAACTTGATCGGGCGCGCGCCGATTTTGATCGGGCGTTGACGATTGCGCCGGAGTATCGTCTGGCATTCGTCGGGCGCGGGTTGCTGCGCCTGGAGCAGGGTGATGCGCGCGGCGCTCTCAGAGACTGCTCCCGCGCTATCGAACTCGATGCCACCGAGATCGACGCCTATCTCTGTCGCGCCCGCGCCGCCATTGCGCTCCGTGATTACCGCGCAGCGGTCGCAGACCTCGATGTCGTCATTGCGCGCGACCCCGACAGCGCCGACGCCTACCGCGAGCGTGGGAGGGCGCACCAGGCGCTGCGGGATACGGCGGAGGCGCGTGCGGATTATCAGCGCGCCGCTGATCTCTACCGCATTCAGGGGCGCGATAAGGACCTGGCGGACGTCGAAAAGTTGCTTGCTGCGCTGAAGTAGCCGTGCGGATCGATATCCACATGCACTTCCAGCCTCCCGAAGCGCTCGCGTACCTGGCCGGCGCCGCTGAACGCGAACCGTACTGGTCAATGCTCCTCGGTCTGCATCCGACAACCCGTCGGTTGCCGGCGGCAGCGGACGAAGGGCGCGTTCTGGCGGATATGGATCGTGCAGGGGTTGACTGCGCGGTGATTCAGGGGGAGTACTACCGCCAGCACGAGTCGTGCGTTGCAGCCAACGACCGCGCACTGGCGTTGCACCGGCGCTATCCGCAGCGCTTCCTGGCGTTCGCAACTGTGCAGCCCGCCGATGACCGCGCGCTCGATGAGGTGCGCCGTTGTGCTGCTGCCGGGGCTGTCGGCGTCGGGGAACTCAACCCGTATGCCCAGGGGTTCACGCTTGACTCGCCTGCATTCCTGCGGCTGGCGGAGACTTGTATCGATCTGAACTTGCCGCTCCTGCTCCACGTGAATGAGTCGGTGGGTCGTTACTACCCCGGCAAAGCCGTCACGCCGCTGGCGCAGTATTACGAGGTTGCGCTGCGCTACCCCGAACTCACGATCATCCTGGCGCACTGGGGCGGAGGACTCTTCTTCTACGAACTCATGCCGTCGGTGCGTCAGGCGCTCCGCAATGTCTGGTACGATACGGCGGCATCGCCGCTGCTCTACCCGACCGCCGACATCTTTGCGGTGGCGCTGCGCTGCGTCCATCCGCGCAAAATCCTGTTCGGCAGCGACTATCCGCTGCCGCTTTACCCGCGTGTCTCGCGCGAACCTGACCTTTCCACCTTTCTCGACGAAATTGCAGCGCTGGATATTGCAGCCGATATTCGGGACGATCTGCTGGGACACAACAGCGCGCGCCTGTTGGGGTTGATGCCGTCTGACGAAGCGCCGGCGCCAGACTCTGCGCCGCGCTCGAACTCTTTCCCCCCTCCTCGCCATCCGATCACAGCAACGATGTCGGTCGCTGCCATTGCCGCTGCCTGGCCTTCAGCCCGCGCGGTGCTGGAGGCATACGGCATTCCCTGGGCAACCGTCGAGGTCCCGTTCTGGGAACCGCTGAACCAGGCAGCGGCAGCGCGCGGGATTGGACCGGAGCGCCTGGAGCGTTTGCTCGACGATCTCAAAGCCGCTATTCAACAAGAGAATGAGGCGCCATGAATCGCGCGCTCGCCGTGTTTGTCTTTTTTGGCATCGGCTACTTTCTTTCCAATTTCTTCCGCGCTGCCAATGCCGTGATCTCCGACGATCTGATGCGCGACCTGGGGTTGAGCGCTGCCGACCTCGGTATGATGACCAGCCTGTTCTATGCCGGCTTCGCTGCGGTGCAGTTGCCGCTCGGCGTAGCGCTGGATCGCATCGGTCCGCGTTTCGCCGTGCCAGCCCTGATGCTGATGACGGTTGTCGGGTGCCTGTTGTTCGCCACGGCGATGGCGCTACCACAGGTCGCCGTCGGGCGCACCCTGATCGGCGTCGGCATGGCGGGGAATCTAATGGGTGCGGTCAAAGCATTCAGCGCCTGGTTTCCGCAGCAGCGCGTGGCGACCTTCACCAGTCTGATGGTTGGCATCGGGGCGCTGGGGGCGCTGGTGGCGGCGACGCCGCTTGCCTGGCTGAATCAGCAGTTCGGCTGGCGCAACGTCTTCCTCGGCGGCGCCCTCGTCACCCTGCTGAGCGCCGGTGGCATCGTACTGGGTACGCGCAACGCGCCACCTGGCGTGCTCTGGCGCGCCACGTCCGACGTCTCCGATGCCGGGTTCGCTCAGATTTTTCGTAACCTGCACTTCTGGCGCATCGCGCCCCTCAATCTCGCCTTGCTCGGCACAACGCTCGCCGTTCAGACCCTGTGGGCAGGACCATACCTCTTCGATACGCTGCGCCTGTCGCAGTTCGAAACCGGCAACCTGATCCTGATTATCAGTGCAGGCGTAGCAGCCGGTTACGCCAGTTGCGGCGCGCTGGCGGATTTGTTCGGCACGCGGCGGGTGATGACGGTGAGCACCCTTGCGTTTCTGGCGGCGCAGATGCCGCTTCTCTCGCCCGTTCCCCCGCAGCCGGCAGCACTGGCGGTTGTCTTTTTCCTGTTCGGCTTCAGCGGCGCATTCAGCCTGCTGACGCTGGCGCAGGTGCGCGAACTGTTCCCGCCATATATGGGCGGGCGCGCCGTTACTGCCGTCAATCTGTTCGGCTTTGGCGGCGCGACGGTGATCCAGTGGGGCATGGGCGTGATCATCAGCGCGTTTGCGAAAAATGATGACGGTCGGTATTCGGTCGAGGCGTACATCGCAGCGTTCGGCGTGGCGTTGCTCCTCAACGCACTCGCGCTCGTCTGGTACCTGACGCCGGTCCCGGTGAGGACGGAGAAGGCGAGCGCAGGCGGGGTTGAAGGGTGAGGGTGATGCGGGACAAGCGGCGATAGGCAAGAGTTGCGAGGGTTGCAGATGACAGGTAGAAAGGTCAGGAAGGCTGCCCCCTTCATCGTTGCAGGCGGCAGGCGGAAAGGACGCAGGGTGCGGGTCTGGAAGGCTGCCCCCTTCCTCGTTGCAGGCGGCAGGCGGAAAGGACGCAGGTGCAGGTCTGGAAGGCTGCCCCCTTCATCGTTGCAGGTGGCAGGCGGAAAGGACGCAGGGTGCAGGTCAGGCAGGCTAGCCCCCTTCATCGTTGCAGGCGGCAGGCGGAAAGGACGCAGGGTGCGGGTCTGGAAGGCTAGCCCCTAACCCCTGATACCAGTTCTCGGTTCTCGGTTCTCAGTTCTCAGTTCTCAGTTCTCAGTTCTCAGTTCTCAGTTCTCAGTTCTCAGTTCTCAGTTCTCAGTTCTCAGTTCTCAGTTCTCAGTTCTCAATTCTCAGTTCTCGTGACATGCCCATCCCTCACTACAACGCCTACATCTTCGATCTCGACGGAACCGTCTACCTTGGCGATGCCCTGTTGCCCGGCGCGGCTGAGACGATCACGCGCCTGCGCGCCGCCGGATTGAAGGTCATCTTCCTTTCCAATAACCCGACCCGCACCCGCGCCCAGTATGCGGCAAAGTTGACCGCGCTCGGCATTCCGACGACGCCGGATGAGGTGATCAACTCATCGTATGTCATGGTGCGCTGGTTGCTGACGGAAGCGCCGGGAAGCCGGGTGTTCGTTGTCGGCGAACCGCCACTCTGCGACGAATTGCGCGCCGCCGGGTTCGACCTTGCCGACAGCGCCGATGGCGTGCAGTTCGTCATTGCCTCGTTCGACCGCACGTTCACCTACCGCAAGTTGCAGATCGCCTTCGACGCCATCCGCGCCGGGGCGCGCTTCGTGGCTACCAACCCCGACCGCTACTGCCCGACTCCCACCGGCGGCGAACCGGACGCAGCGGCAATGATTGCGGCTATTGAGGCGTGTACTGCTCATCCCGTCGAAGTCGTTGTCGGCAAGCCATCGCCGATCATGGTGCAGACGATCGCCGAAACGCTGCGTTTGCCGCCGGAGCAGTGCCTGGTCGTCGGCGACCGGCTGGAGACCGACATTGCGATGGGGCGCGCCGCAGGCATGGCGACCGCGCTGACGCTCACCGGCGCCACCGACCGCCGCGCGCTGGCAGAGGCGACCGTCCAGCCGGATTATGTCATCGAGTCGATTGCAGCACTGATTGAGTGAGTCGGGAGCAAACGGTTATCACCCCTTTGCTCTGGTTAAGCCTTATAACGCGCCTGCCGGAGCGCGTGCGAAGATTTACATCCTTGTTAGCAACGATCGTTATGGATCGCCGCCTGGACGCACAGAGCATGGCAGGATCGCGGGTCGCCGTCGTGTGCGTGTTTTAGGGGTATCAGCGAGGCGGGGTGATATGCAGGACGGTCGTGATCAGGAGCGCAGATTCGCGCCAGTGGAGCGCTGCCTGGCGCTCGTGCAGCGCGGGTGGCGGCACGAGCGCGGTGCGGAAGCCGTCGAGTCCCTGGCGCTGATTGCCATCGTTCTGGTGTTGCTGGCGGTTATCAGTCTGGTGTTCCGCGACCGTGCAGCCGCCATTGGCGATGCAGCGACGGCGACGCTCGCACGCTGGCTGGCTGGCGTGCCGGGTACAGCGCCAGTTGGTAACACCAGTGTCATTGCAGCGCCGCAGGTAACGGCGCTCCCCTATGCTGTGGTGAGCCTGCCGCAACTGCTGGGGCAGGCGGCGGATGCTGCGCCGTGGGTGGAACGCGCGATCGGGATAGCGGGCAGTCTGCTGGCAGGGATCGTCGCATGGCTTACGGTAGCGCATCAAGCGCCGCAGCGCACGTCCAATTCGTGGTTCAGACAGGCTGGCGACGCGCTACGCTGGGCGGGCGAGCAGGCCGCCGGGGTATTCGTTGGCCTGTTTGAGGGGGTGTATGACACGGTCGCTGGCCTGGCCACCCTCGGGGTCGATCTCGTCAAAATGATCGCAGGCGATGCCGGCACGCGGCAGAAATATGGAGCGCTGATCGAGGCGCTGATCACCGATCCGCTGGGGACGGCAGGAAACGTGCTCTGGTCGATCGTCGAGCCGATTGTGACTGACTGGCAGGAAGGCCGGTACGGAGAAGCGGTTGGACGGACGGTGTTCGAAGTGTTGCCTGCAATTCTGGCGATCTTTACCGGGGGTGCAACTGCTGCCGGGTACGCGACGAAGGCGGGGACGGCGGGTAGAGCAGTGGATGTGCTCGGGGACGCTGGACGGGTAATGAACCGTATCGACGACGCAGCCAGGGTAGCAAACCGGGTTGATGATGTAGGCAGAGTCGCTGGCAAGCTAGACGATGCAGGGCACAGAGCTGGTGCAATTGCTCATGCGAGTACGCACAGTAACAAGTCCGTTCGCGCTGCCAGCCGCAGTGGTGATGTGGTTGATGCGGCGCAATCGGTAACAGGATTAACAGGACCAGTTACGGCGGGTGAGGCGGGACGTTTCGGCGATCTTGCAGCAAGAGGTGTAGCAGGAGATAATCTGACACCCCATCATGTGCCTCATGCTGCTATGCGGTACACCAGTCGGAATGATGGAGGAGCATTGGTTATTACTCACGGCGAGCATATTCAGACAAGAACATATGGAGTGAAGGGAGCGTTAACGGCAAAATCTGAGGCGGGTCAGCCTTTCCGCGCAGTGTTAGCGCGTGATCTCAGAGATATTCGTCGTATCGTTGGCGGGAAGTACAATCACGGTCTGAGGGAGTTGCTGCGCTACTACCGCGAGCATTTCCCGCATTTGATGAAGAAGGAGTAAATCCTTGCGTGAAACAGTTCGTCGCCTGGCATCCCTGGGAGTGTTGCCTTCTGAAGATTCTGATTTCGCTCTAATCCAGCAATATGAAGAACTCCTCGCTCAGATTGTTCCGCCTGTATCGGATGAGGAGGCTCGTGTGCTCATTTCGCTTTTGGGAAGCGATGATTGCTATGGATTGGCCTGGACTATGATTCATCTCATTGAAACAGCACCAGGTTGGCCATTAATGGATCTTCTGGAGAATAGGAGTAACAACTGGATAGAATTGCTAAGAACACGCGCGGCAAATCGCAACTCATCCGATACGAAATGTGAAGATTAATCGCGCGTCCAGGAGTCCTTGTATTGGCGGTCGAGCGGTCACAGGAGGTCGTCCATGAGTGAGTCTATGACGATTTACTGCGCATTACCCGACTTTGAAGGGGTTGCTCAGGTGATGATGTCCAAACCGGGATGGGCGCTGCTGCGCCGCGAAGCCGCTCATATTCATCTGCGATCCCCCGAGGGCGAAATGAGCGTCAATGCACTGTTTCCTGTCGTTGGAGGCAAATTCGGGCGCGTCTACATGGGCGCGTTGAATGCCATCAGGCGCATTCCGGGGATGGATCGATCAATGCGCGATCAGCTCTACGATGACGTCAAGCGCGCTGAGATGATCCTGGGATGCGTCGTGGAACCGGATTTTCTGGAGCGTGATGAACGTTTTGACGCGATTTTCGAGATTGCACAGCTGTGCCGGGGTGTGGTATTCGACGGTTTTACATTTCTCACGGACAACGGAGAAGTTATTGCCACGCTCAACGGTAGTGCGCCTGATCTCGGGGCGTAATCAGGCGGCGCTGGTTTTTGAGCATGCGTTTATTGCAACGCCCAATAATAGACTCGCTCTACGGCGTCCAGCATCCGCTCGCGTGAAAAGAGGGTCCGCGCGCGGCGAACGCCCGCCTCGCCATACTTCGCCCGCAGCGCCGGGTCGTCTCGCAGGCGGCGGATGGCCTCCGCCAGCGCTGTTGCGTCTCCTGGCGGCACAACCAACCCGGTCTCTTCATGCACATTCACAAAATCGGTTCCGGTTCCGAGCGCGGTGCTGATGCACGGCAATCCGCTCGCCAGCGCCTCGACCAGCACGATGCCGAACGCCTCAGCGCGCAGGTGCGACGGCAGCACAAAGATATCCGCCTGCCGGTAGAGCGAGGGCAGGTCCTCATCTGCCACGTCGCCACAAAACCGCACCCGATGATGCAATCCGGCGCCGGCGACCTGTCGTTCCAGTCGCGCGCGTTCCGGTCCATTCCCGGCGATCCAGAGTTCGACGCCTTCGACCTGGCGTAGCGCCTCGATCAGAATGTGCAGCCCTTTGTAGTAGCGCAGCCGTCCGACGAAGAGCAGACGCGGCACGGCATTGGCGCGGCGGTCGCCTGGGGAGAAGCGCGTCACATCGATGCCGATCGGCGCAACCACGCACTTTGCGGCATGAGCGCGAAGAAATGGCGACGAGGCGATATATCCGGGACTGGATGCGATGATCCGCGCAGCGCGCCGCAACGTCAGCGCCAGCAGCGGCCGGTAGAGGCGTAACAGCGTTTGCTGGCGTACAATGTCGCTCTGGTACGAAATGACGAGCGGCGGCGAACCGGGCGCTGCCATCGCTGCCAGGTCACCCGGAGGGTAGGGAAATTGCAGGTGTACGACATCGGCGTGAATGGTGCGCGCCAGTGCGATCATTGCCGGGCTGAGCGGCGTCGATGCCAGGTGCGCCAGCCGCGCTGCGCGCACCACGGTCAATCCGGGCAGTGGTCGTTCGATGGATGTGCAGGGGGTTGTATTCGTGACCAGCACCGTCACCCGATGACCGCGCGCAACCAGACCTTCCGCTAGGTCGCGCATGTGCCCCTCGATGCCGCCGAGAACCGGCGGGTAATCTTTGTAGATGTGCAGAATATGCACCGCTATGCTGCAAATGCCCGAATGAACGCCCCCATGCAGCGCATTGCCGTCCAGTAATCGTCCAGCCGGATGTTTTCGTTCGGCGCGTGGACCAGCGCGCTCTGATACCCTGTGCCGCACCCGCTTGTCATCGGCGTGCCCAATGCGGTGCAGACTGGATAGACCGGACCGGTGCCCGCCATCGTCGGGTAGATGACCGGTTCTTTGTGGTAGGTGGCACGAATTGCCGTCGCCATTGCCCGGACGACGTGCGAGTCGGGGTCGGAGCGCCCCGGTTTTTCGTGCCCGTACTCGATAATGGCAATGTCGTCGAAGCCGTGCGCATCGAGATGACGGCGCAACGCCGCTACCACGTCCGCCGGGTCCATATCGGGCACGAGGCGGAAATCGATTTTCGCGCGCGCCTCGGATGGCAGGACGGTCTTTGAGCCTTCGCCAGTGTAACCAGAGACCAGCCCGCAGATCGTGCAGGTGGGATTGAAGAGATGCGCCTTCAGGCGTTCGATGCCATGCAACCCGCCGAGAAACTGTGGAATGCCAAAATCCGCCAGCAGTTCCTCATCGTCGAGCGGAATGCGCTCCAATGCCGCCATGTCCGCTGCCGACGGCGGGCGCACCCGGTCGTAGAAGCCGGGGATCAGCACCCGCTCATCAGGCGCTTTGAGCGTCGCCAGCGCCCATGTGAGCCGCCATGCCGGGTTGGGAACCATGGTCGCATTGGCGGAATGCAGGTCGTGCGACGCGCCGCGCACGACCAGTTCGACATAGCAGATGCCCTTTGCGCCGCACATGATTGTTGGTTGTTCGAGCGCATTCATGCCGCCGGTTTCCCACAGGCAGCCGTCGGCGCGCAACAGATCGGCGTGGCGCTGGCAGAAGGCTTCGAGATTGATCGAGCCGATCTCCTCTTCCCCTTCGACCAGAAAATTGATGCGGCAGGGAAGGGCGCCATACACCGCCAGCCACGACTCGATCGCCTGAATGCGCAGCATCAGATTGCCTTTGTTGTCGGCGACGCCGCGCGCATACAGTTTACCGTCGCGCAGCATCGGCTCGAACGCCGGTGAATGCCAGAGATCGAGCGGCTCCGGCGGCTGAACGTCGTAGTGATCGTAGATCAGGAGTGTGCGCTCACCGCTGCCGATGCTGGCGTACACCACCGGTGCAGCGCCAGGCATGCGAAAGACCTGTACCTGCGCGCCGAGTCGCTCGAGGCGCTGTGCAACCAGCGTCGCTGTCTCCTCGATGCCGATCCCCTGCGCTGCAATCGACGGCTGACGCAACAATGCGCAGAGTTCGTCGAAGTAGCGTCCCTTGTTTTCCTCAATGTGCGCGTCGAAGCGGTTCATGGCGCGATACCTCCCAAAGACAGGAGTTGCGCGGCCGCCTCACAGGCGAGCTGCGCGACGGCTCTTTTTGCCTTCGGCAGAGCGGTGCTTGTCTTCTTTGGTGGTGCGGTGCGGCGGCATTGCCGCC